>NZ_CP077426.1:0-45000 GCF_019048845.1 Vibrio mimicus | reverse complement strand
CTGAATACCGTCATCACGTGTTGCGATTCTGCTAAGGCTTCGCCTGAGAGTTCTTGTAGAACTTGACGTGCTACAAGACATTCGATTAACGCTCCGTTTTGCTGAGCAAAAAATACGACGGCTTGTTTACTCTCATCCCAATGCTGTAAATCTGGAAACAGGATGGATTGGTTCATAATGCCCCCTCAAGATTTTTACGCAGCTCGCGCAAAATTTGCTTGGTTCCCGGACGTAACCCTCGCCATAACATGAAACTTTCCGCAGCTTGCCCCACTAGCATACCTAAGCCATCAATCACCTGCGCACAGCCTTGTTGTAGGGCCCATTGGTTAAATACGGTGTACCCTTTACCATACATCATGTCGTAGCAGACAGAGCGAGGTGAAAAAATCACAGGATCAATCGCAGGAAGTTCACCATCGAGACTGGCTGAGGTCGAGTTAATGATCACATCATAGCTTTGAGTGATCTCTGTGAAAGGTTTGGCTATCACAGTGCCGTAGGGTGCCAGTAGTTCCACCAATTGTTCGGCTTTAGATAACGTCCGATTGGTAATCGTAATAGAGGCAGGCTTTTGATCCAGCAGTGGTTTGAGCACACCACGCGCCGCACCACCAGCTCCAATTAGCAAAATATTTACGCCTTTCAGTTGCACTTGTTGAGCGAGTAGATCTTGCACCAAGCCTTCACCATCGGTGTTATCTCCGAGTATTTCGCCATCATCCAGCTTTTTTAACGTGTTTACCGCACCGGCTAAACGCGCGCGTTCCGTTAAGCGATCGGCAAAGCGGTACGCCTCCTCTTTAAATGGCACGGTAACATTACAACCTCGTCCACCTTGCGCAAAGAAGTGAGTCGCCGCTTCGATAAATCCATCGACTGGCGCGCATTGCGCGGTATAGGTCATGGGCTGCTGGGTTTGACGCGCAAACAGCGTATGAATAAAGGGGGATTTACTGTGGTTAATGGGATTACCAAAAACTACATACTGATCGATTTTAGAAGCCATATCCTTGCCTAAACAATCAAAAGGGTCACTTTCGCGACCCTATCACTCAGAACTTCAAGTGTCACCATTCACGCGGCACTAAAAACTCGCTCAACTGGGCTTCTGGCGTACCGGACTCAGGTTGATAAGCGTATTCCCAACGTGCTAGAGGCGGCATCGACATCAAAATTGACTCGGTACGACCACCGGTTTGCAGACCAAACAGCGTGCCGCGATCCAACACCAAATTAAATTCAACATATCGACCACGACGATAGAGTTGGAATTGGCGCTCGCGCTCTGTAAAGGGCGTGTTTTTACGTTTTTCGACAATCGGCACATAAGCTTGGGTATAACCTTCACCGACCGCCTGCATATAGGCGAAACATTGCTCGAATGGCCATTCATTCAGATCATCAAAAAATAATCCGCCGATACCACGTGTTTCGTTGCGGTGCGGCAAGTAGAAGTAGCGATCACACCATGCTTTATGCTCGTTATAGATTTCAGCCCCAAAAGGTGCGCAGAGATTTTTCGCAGTTTGGTGCCAGAATTGGCAATCCTCAACAAAAGGGTAAAACGGTGTAAGGTCAAAACCACCACCAAACCACCAGATCGGATCTTCCCCCTCTTTTTCAGCAATAAAAAAGCGCACATTGGCATGAGAGGTCGGGACATACGGGTTTTTCGGATGCATGACCAGAGAAACGCCCATGGCTTCAAAGCGGCGACCTGCCAATTCTGGACGATGGGCCGTCGCAGAGGCGGGCATCTGCTCACCAAATACATGGGAAAAGTTCACGCCACCTTGTTCGAAAACAGCGCCCTCACGCATGACTCGCGTACGACCACCACCACCCAGTTTCTCACCCGGTTCACGCTGCCATGCATCTTCAATAAATTGCGCTTGACCATCTGTGGCTTCCAATTGTTGGCAAATCTTATCTTGTAGCTGCAGTAAAAAGTGCTTCACTGCTTGCTTATCTATGTTTGACTTCACGTTTTCTCCTGCGCAGGGTTATCCCTGTCTTAACACTTGTAAACTGCGTGCATCACGAATTTCACTCGGGCCACAACGGCCACTGGTTTTACCTTCCAACACCGCCTCAATTTGACTTCCTAACTGAGCCACCACTTCTTGCTGCGTGGTACAAGCGGGTTGTCCACTTAAGTTGGCACTGGTTGACGTTAATGGTTTGCCAAACGCCAAACACAATTGCTGCACTAATGGATGATTAGGCACTCGCACCGCCACCGTATCAAACTGACCGCGCACCCAACTCGGGGTATGAATGCTTGCGGGCATCACCCAAGTCAACGGAGCGGGCCATGACGCTAATACCTGAGCCAACTGCTCTGCCGTAAGCTGGTTTTCATCGATATAGGGACGTAACTGCTCATAGTTTGCCGCAATCAAGATTACCCCTTTTTCAATCGGACGCTGCTTAATCGCGAGTAAACGCAGCATCGCAGCTTGGTTGTCTGGATCACAGCCTAAACCAAATACCCCTTCGGTGGGATAAGCGATCACACCGCCACTTTGCAGCACATCAACCGCTTGTTGCAGATTGCCCACTTTATTGACTCCTATATATCACTCAATAGCAGTGTACGAATAGTATGGCGATTGACCAGTTATTCTCACCACCAACAAAAAGCAAACGTTTGCTTGAGATAAAAATCCCCGTATAATGCGCCGCAACACGGGTTTATCCACCCAATTAATAACACTGAAGGAGTTTGAGATGACAGTCGGTATTATCATGGGTTCCAAATCAGACTGGCCAACCATGAAACACGCAGCAGAAATGCTTGACCAGTTTGGTGTTGCTTATGAAACCAAGGTGGTTTCGGCACATCGTACTCCTCATCTGCTAGCCGATTACGCCTCAAGCGCCAAAGAACGTGGTTTACAAGTGATCATCGCGGGTGCTGGCGGTGCAGCACATCTGCCGGGAATGACGGCAGCATTTACAAGCCTGCCTGTTTTAGGTGTACCCGTTCAATCACGTGCTCTGTCTGGACTCGACTCCTTATACTCAATTGTGCAGATGCCAAAAGGTATTGCTGTGGGTACTTTAGCGATTGGAGAAGCCGGTGCCGCGAATGCGGGATTACTTGCCGCGCAAATCATCGGCATTCACAACCCAGAAGTGATGAGCAAGGTAGAGGCCTTCCGCGCTAAGCAAACACAGTCCGTGTTAGACAACCCAAATCCTGCGGAGGAGTAACGGATGCGTGTTTTAGTTCTGGGTGCTGGTCAGCTGGCGCGCATGATGTCGCTAGCGGGAGCACCACTCAATATTGAGACAATTGCCTTTGATGTCGGTAGCGAAAACATTGTTCATCCCTTAACCCAAACCGTGCTTGGGCATGGATTGGAGCAAGCGATTGAGCAAGCTGATGTGATCACCGCGGAGTTTGAACACATTCCCCATCCGATCCTCGATCTTTGTGCACGCAGTGGCAAGCTTTACCCAAGCGCTGAAGCCATCAAAGCCGGTGGCGATCGTCGTTTAGAAAAAGCGTTGCTGGATCGCGCCCAAGTGGCGAATGCACGTTATACGATGATCCGCAGCCGAGATGATCTGAGCGCTGCAATCGCTGAGATTGGATTGCCTATGGTGCTGAAAAGTGCACTCGGAGGCTACGATGGAAAAGGCCAATGGCGCTTGAAAGAACCAACGCAGATCGAATCGGTTTGGCAAGAACTTGCGCAATATCTGGCAGCCAACCCCGAACAAGCAATTGTGGCAGAAGAATTTGTCGCTTTTGATCGCGAAGTGTCACTGGTCGGTGCACGTAACCTAGTCGGCGATGTTGTGGTGTATCCTTTAGCGGAGAACGTTCATACCCAAGGTGTGTTGAGCCTTTCTACCGCCATTGATGCTCCTGCGCTACAAGCTCAAGCGGAAGCGATGTTTAAAGCGGTAGCCGAGCAGCTCAATTATGTCGGTGTATTGGCGTTGGAATTTTTTGAAGTGCAAGGCCAGTTACTGGTCAATGAAATCGCACCACGAGTACACAATTCAGGTCACTGGACTCAACAAGGCGCTGAAACCTGCCAATTCGAAAATCACTTACGCGCGGTATGTGGTTTGCCACTGGGTAGCACCAAACTGGTTCGTGAAACCGCGATGATCAATATCCTTGGTGAAGACCAACTCCCCTCCGCTGTGTTGGCGATGGAAGGCTGCCACGTACATTGGTACGGCAAGGCCAAGCGCCTAGGACGCAAGATGGGGCATATCAATGTGACCGCCGATTACAGTGGTGAGCTGCAACGCAAATTATGCCAATTAGCGACAGTGTTAGATGAAAAGGCTTTTCCTGCCGTACACGCCGTAGCAAAGGAAATTCAGCCTTAATCCATACCTCACTAATGCAATAAAGCCGCGTCTAACGCGGCTTTAACTTTGTATGCGATGAGCATGATGAAGCTAGCATTCCTGAATATGCCCACATTGACGATTAGCGCATTGATAGCGCATGCCTGCTGAACTTTTCTTTTCCACCATCACCGTAAAGCCACACTGAGCACAAGCCTGAGCAATCGGTTTACCATTTAAAGCAAACTTACACTTAGGATACGCATCACACGCATAAAACAGTTTACCGAAGCGAGATTTGCGTTCGATAAGGTGGCCTTTGCTGCATTCCGGGCAAAGGATATCTGGCGATGTTTCCTCATGCGAAGGGGAATCCATCGACTCGATATGGTGGCACTGCGGGTAGTGGCTACAGCCAATAAACATCCCGTAACGACCTTGGCGCAGCACCAGTTCATGTCCACATTCAGGGCAAGGCACACCGAGTTCTTTGATGATATGCCCATCATTTTGATGCAGAGGTTTGATGTAGTCACACTCTGGATACGCGGTGCAACCTAAAAAAGGACCATGTTTGCCGTGGCGCAGTTGTAATGCTGCGCCACATTGCGGACAAGGGGAAGATTGCAGCGCATGCTCATGAGCGGCAAACAGTTGCGGGTCAATTTTACGACTCATAGACACATCACGCTTAATGCAAAATGCCTTGTTCTTTGCTGTACAGCAGCTCTTCCATCACTGTGTAAGCATTTTCATTACCCGGGACATTGAACAGCACCATCAGGATGATCCATTTCAGGTCATCAAGCTCAAACTCATCGGTTTCTAATCCCATGACACGGTCAATCACCATTTCACGAGTTTCTGGGGTCAGCACATTGATGTGTTCAAGAAACAGCAGGAAACCACGCGATTCGAGATCCAGTCGTTCAATCTCTTCCGGCGCGTAAATACGCATTGAAGTGGGTGCACTTTTCGCAATTGCGGTTTGTGCATCGGTTTGTTGCAAAGCCGCCAGCTCTTCCAACCAGTGGAGGGCCTTGTAGATGTCTTTTTGGTGAAACCCAGCACGCAGCAGTTCATCTTCCAGCTGGTCCTGATCCACTTGCAAATCTGCATCGCTATGGACGTAGGTTTCGAACAGATACATCAGAATATCCATCATCATAGCTAGCCTCTCCCCTTTCTAATATAGCCACCAGGTACTGCAACCACATGCCCAAGGAGCTCAAGCTCCAAGAGCTGCATCATAATATCTTGCACCGGTATCTGGGTCCGGCTTGCGAGAATATCAATAGGTGTAGCTTCTATTCCTACGTTAGCTAACAGCTCGGGAAATGGCAATTCTTCATCGCCCTGTACAGCAGAAAAAAGTGTTGCTTGATAAGGAACTTGTTCAGAGAGTGACCAAGTCAGCGCATTTTTGAGCTCTTGATGAATTTGTTGCACACTTTGCACCAAACAAGCGCCTTGACGAATCAATTGATTGCTACCTTGGCTGGCGGCATTAAAAATCGAGCCGGGAACCACAAAGACCTCACGCCCTTGCTCAGCGGCATAGCGCGCAGTGATGAGTGAGCCGCTTTTCTCCGCAGCTTCTACCACCACAACGCCCAGCGATAAGCCGCTGATAATTCGGTTACGGCGCGGAAAGTGATCGGCTTTAGGCGGTGTGTGAGGGGCAAACTCAGAAACCAAGGCCCCTTGGGCGATGATTCGCTCCGCTAACCCTTGATGCTGTTTGGGGTAAACCTGCGCCAGCCCTGAACCTAATACTGCCACGGTTTGCCCTTGTGCTTGCAAAGCTCCATCGTGCGCATAGCCATCAATACCAAGCGCTAAACCACTGGTGACCACTAAACCCGACTGCGCGAGCTCAGTGGCAAATTGGCGAGCGATCTGCCGCCCATCAACACTGGCATTGCGGCTACCGACGATAGCTACCGCGGGGTCATGCACCGCTTCCCATATTCCTTCAATAAACAGGATGGGAGGCGATGAGCTAATCTCTTTCAATAAACGAGGGTAACGCGGGCAATGAGGAGTGACGATATAGCGGTTATTGGCTGCTGATCGCCATTGCAAACACAGCTCGGCTTGTTTAGCCGCTTGAGTAGTTAAAAACACCAGTTGTTCGGGCTTAAGCCCGCTGGCCAACCATTGCTTAGGCGTAAAACTTTGCAACTGGGCTGGCAAACGGGTCGCAAGCAGGTGAGAAATGGTTTTGCTGCCTAGTTTAGGAGTAAAACAGAGCGCCAACCATGCCACTAAATCCTGATCTTTCATTAACTGGCATCATCAACCAAATCGGTTTGTTCAGACAATTGCACCACATCTGGCTGCTCGGTTTGAGGTTCTGCCTGCGGAGACAGTGCGTGCACTTCAGCACTGATCGGTGCCGAACTGTTAGTAATCAGTGCCAAGCTAAAACGCTCATAGGGGCGAATCACCATCAAAGCGCCCACTTTTACACTTGGTAACTGAACGTCCGTGTTCGAACGTTCAGACAGGAAAGTAGACGAATCTTGCTTAGCTTTGACTTGGACTGCGGCTTGATACAGTTCAAACATACTGCCTTGCGCGACGCCATCACTGCGGCCTTGGTCAATCACCACCACTTGATTCTGTCCGGCGTATTGACTCCCTTCAAGCGAACCCAGAATGCGAGCTTCACTCCCTGCAGGCGCTGGCTGCGGATAGAAGGTTGTCGACAGTTGGCGCTCCTCAAGATCAATTTCTGGCAAAGCAATATCATTGGCTAAAATCTCTTGGTTTTGCTCTTGCAAGCTTAGGCCACTAAAGTTGCCCCCAGTCATCGCCAATTCACCCACCGCCACTAAACGCAGCGCCACCATGACTTCATCATCACGTTGATACTGTGCTACCTCGCGATAAATCCCCCACTTTTTCTCGCTGTGTACACCGGAGATGTAAAGCTGATCTTGCTTGGTGAGATATTGACGACCCTCACTGGAGCCAATCACACGCACGCTACCTTGCAAGGCGGTTTTCGCCATCAAACGGTCAGATTGTAAATAAGGCAGCACCAAGCCTTCTTGCACAGTCGGAACAGCTTGTTTTTCCAACACACGCACTTGCGGGCTCAGTTTGCGCATCGGTTTTAGACTGAGTACGGGTTGCCCATCACGCCAAAACAGCGTCAATTTATCACCGGGGTAGATCAAATGTGGGTTATCAATTTCTGGGTTGACTTGCCAAAGCCTTGGCCATAGCCATGGGCTATCAAGATACAGCGCCGAAATATCCCACAAGGTATCGCCCTTCACCACGGTATACGTTTTCGGTGCACCTTGTTTGAGAGTCAGCGGAGTTTGCTCATCCGCCATTACCTGCCCACTCAGTAAAGTGAACGGTAATAAAGCGCAGGCAATATAACGGGTTAGTCGTGCCATGACCTAGCTTCCTTGGTCGAAAAAATAACGGGGTATCGGAGAAATCACGTCCGGATGCTGTCATTTGGGTCTTAAAATGTCTAGAATTGAGCCAACACGCATTAAGCTGTTTCGGCACAGTTCAACATTTCGAGTGTATATGTCTGTATTGCAAGTATTAACATTCCCAGATGATCGACTGCGTACCGTTGCGAAACCGGTCGAACAAGTCACCCCAGAAATCCAACAAATTGTCGATGACATGTTGGAAACCATGTATGCCGAGGAAGGCATCGGTTTAGCGGCGACTCAAGTCGATATTCATCAACGTATCGTGGTGATCGATATTTCTGAAACTCGCGATCAGCCGATGGTGTTGATTAACCCAGAGATCATCGAAAAACGCGGTGAAGATGGGATTGAGGAAGGCTGTTTATCTGTCCCAGGAGCACGAGCGTTAGTTCCACGCGCTGCAGAAGTGACAGTGAAAGCACTGGATCGCAATGGTCAAGAGTACAGCTTTGAAGCTGATGACCTACTGGCTATCTGTGTACAGCATGAGCTCGATCATCTAGCGGGTAAGCTGTTTGTTGATTATCTGTCGCCACTTAAACGTAACCGTATTAAAGAGAAGCTAGAGAAAGTTAAACGCTTCAATGAGAAAAAATAAATTACTGTGAGGTAACCTTGAGCCAATCACTACGTATTGTCTTTGCAGGTACTCCGGATTTCGCCGCCCGTCACTTGGCGGCGTTATTGTCTTCGGAGCACGAGATCATTGCGGTCTACACCCAGCCCGATCGCCCAGCGGGTCGCGGCAAAAAACTCACTGCTAGCCCAGTTAAAACCCTTGCTCTCGAGCACAACATTCCGGTTTATCAGCCTGAAAACTTTAAATCTGACGAGTCCAAGCAACAACTTGCCGCACTCAATGCCGATTTAATGGTGGTGGTAGCCTACGGTTTACTGTTGCCTAAGGTGGTTTTGGATACGCCTAAACTTGGTTGTATTAATGTACACGGCTCTATTCTGCCGCGTTGGCGTGGTGCTGCACCGATCCAACGTTCAATTTGGGCAGGTGATAGTGACACTGGCGTCACCATCATGCAGATGGATGTCGGCCTTGATACGGGCGATATGCTGAAAATCGCTACTCTACCGATCGAAGCGAGCGACACCAGTGCCTCAATGTACGACAAACTGGCCGAACTGGGACCACAAGCCTTGTTAGAGTGCTTGCAAGAGATCACTCAAGGTACCGCCGTTGCAGTCAAACAAGACGATACGCTGGCTAATTACGCGCATAAACTCAGCAAAGAAGAAGCGTGCATCAACTGGAATGATGAAGCAGTGCATATCGAACGCTGTATTCGAGCCTTTAATCCGTGGCCAATAAGCCATTTTGAGGTGGCAGAAAATAGCATCAAAGTGTGGCACGCCCGCGTGGAAACCCGAGCGGTCCCCCAAGCTCCAGGCACGATTATCCAAGCCGATAAAAGTGGGATTTATGTAGCCACTGGACAAGGTATTTTGGTGCTCGAAAGCCTACAGATTCCTGGCAAGAAAGCCTTGCCAGTACAAGATATTCTCAACGCGCGTGCCGACTGGTTTAGTGTCGGCAGCCAACTCAGTTAATCCTGAACCCTAGTCAATCGATGGCTAGGGTTCTGCTTTTTTGTTTAGGTTTTATTATGAATGTTCGCGCCGCTGCTGCGTCAGCTCTATACCAAGTGGTTGATTTAGGGCAATCCCTATCCAATGCTTTGCCTGCCGCTCAGCAGCAAATCAGACCGCGAGATCACGCCCTGCTGCAAGAGATCTGCTACGGCGTTTTGCGCCAATTGCCACGTTTGGAATCCATCAGCCAAGCTCTGATGGAAAAACCGCTGAAAGGCAAACAACGTGTATTCCACTTTCTGATTTTGGTTGGCTTATACCAATTAAGCTTTATGCGTATTCCTGCCCATGCGGCAGTCGGTGAAACGGTTGAAGGTGCTCAGGATCTAAAAGGCCCACGTCTGCGCGGATTAATTAACGCAGTACTGCGCAACTACCAGCGAGAACAAGAACGTTTAGACGCTCAAGCCACCAGCCATGATGCGGGCCGTTATGGTCACCCAAGTTGGTTACTGAAATTGCTCAAAGAGAGTTACCCTGAGCAGTGGCAACAAATCGTCGAAGCCAACAACAGCAAAGCCCCAATGTGGCTGCGCGTTAACCATCAGCACCATAGCCGTGATGAATACCAAGCTCTGCTTGAACAAGCGGAAATTGCCAGCGAACCACATTCACAAGCGGAAGACGCACTTTGCTTAGTAAATCCGTGCGATGTTAACCAACTCCCCGGTTTCGCCGAAGGTTGGGTTTCAGTGCAAGATGCCGCAGCACAGTTAGCACTGACTTACCTCGCACCTAAAGCCGGAGAGCTGATCTTGGATTGCTGCGCCGCCCCGGGAGGTAAAACTGCGCACATTCTGGAGCGTACTCCGGATAGCCAAGTCGTGGCCATTGATTGCGATAAAACTCGTCTCAAACGCGTACAAGAAAACCTACAGCGTTTAAAACTCAACGCGCAGGTGATTTGTGGTGATGCTCGTTACCCACAAGATTGGTGGCAAGGCGAACAATTTGATCGCATCTTGCTCGATGCTCCTTGTTCGGCAACAGGCGTTATTCACCGTCACCCAGACATCAAATGGCTGCGCCGCGCAGACGATATCACCGCATTAGCCGAGCTACAGCGCGAAATTTTGGATGCGATGTGGCAACAACTTAAGCCCGGTGGTACTTTGGTGTACGCAACATGCTCGATCACACCTCAAGAAAACTGCTTACAGGTCAAAGCGTTCCTTGAACGCACGCCAGAAGCAAGCTTGGTTGGTTCCGATCCTGCGCAGCCCGGCCGCCAAATTCTTCCGGGAGAAGAAGCCATGGACGGATTCTATTACGCCGTGTTAAGCAAACAACACTGATTCGGTCAACCAAGGTGAGTCTTCACTCACCTTGGGCGTAAGTAAACAAAGAGAACAGGTTATGAAAATCATCATTCTTGGTGCAGGGCAAGTCGGCGGCACACTCGCCGAAAACTTGGTTGGCGAAAACAACGACATTACTGTGGTCGATAAAAACGCCGACCGACTGCGCGATTTACAAGATAAATATGATTTACGCGTGGTCAACGGCCATGCCAGCCACCCTGATGTGCTGCGCGAAGCTGGGGCACAAGATGCTGATATGCTGGTTGCCGTCACCAATACCGACGAAACCAACATGGCAGCCTGTCAGGTCGCTTTCACTCTATTTAACACGCCCAACCGAATTGCCCGTATTCGCTCTCCACAATATCTGGCAGAAAAAGAAGCGCTGTTCCAATCAGGGGCTGTGCCCGTTGATCACCTGATTGCACCGGAAGAACTGGTCACCAGCTATATCGAGCGTTTGATCCAGTATCCGGGCGCATTGCAAGTGGTGAGCTTTGCGGAAGAAAAAGTCAGCCTTGTGGCAGTGAAAGCCTATTACGGTGGCCCACTGGTCGGTAATGCACTTTCCGCCCTGCGTGATCACATGCCACACATCGATACTCGCGTAGCGGCGATTTTCCGTCAAGGCCGTCCGATTCGTCCACAAGGCACCACCATTATTGAAGCGGATGATGAAGTGTTTTTCGTTGCGGCCAGCAACCACATTCGCTCAGTGATGAGTGAATTGCAGCGTCTTGAAAAACCCTATCGTCGAATCATGATTGTCGGCGGCGGCAACATAGGCGCAAGCCTTGCAAAACGCTTGGAACACACTTACAGCGTGAAGTTGATTGAGCGAAGTTACCAGCGCGCAGAGCAGCTCTCGGAAGAGTTGGAAAACACCATCGTATTCTGTGGCGATGCGGCCGATCAGGAACTGCTGTCGGAAGAAAACATCGATCAAGTCGATGTCTTTATCGCGCTGACCAACGAAGATGAAACCAATATTATGTCGGCCATGCTTGCCAAACGTATGGGCGCCAAAAAAGCCATGGTGCTGATCCAGCGCAGTGGCTATGTCGACTTAGTTCAAGGCGGTGTGATTGATGTGGCCATATCCCCCCAGCAAGCCACCATCTCAGCCTTGTTAACCCACGTACGCCGTGCCGATATCGTGAACGTATCTTCTTTACGTCGTGGTGCTGCAGAGGCCATCGAAGCCATTGCCCACGGCGATGAAGCGACGTCAAAAGTGGTTGGGCGAGCCGTGGGAGATATAAAACTGCCACCGGGCACTACCATCGGCGCCATTGTTCGCGGTGAAGAAGTGCTGATTGCCCATGACCGCACAGTCATAGAACAAGATGACCACGTCGTCATGTTCCTAGTCGATAAAAAATACGTGCCCGACGTGGAAGCTCTATTCCAGCCGAGCCCATTCTTCTTGTAGGGGTTGGCGTCATGCTCAACTTACGCCCCATCACGTTTATCATCGGGCTAGTGCTCTCCAAGCTGGCCCTGTTTATGTATGTTCCTACCCTCGTTGCCTTTCTTACCGGTAGCGGTGGTTTTCTTGATTTTGCACAAGCGGTGATCATCACTCATCTTGTCGCGTTTTTCTGTTTGAGCATTGGCCGCACCGAAAACTTCCGATTAAATGTGCGCGATATGTTTTTGATCACCAGCTTGGTATGGACGATTGCCAGCGCCTTTGCAGCGCTGCCTTTTGTGTTTATCAACCACATCACCTTTACTGATGCCTATTTTGAAACCATGTCTGGCCTCACCACAACCGGCTCAACCGTACTCAGCGGTTTAGACTCGATGCCACCCAGTATTTTGTTGTGGCGATCCATTCTGCAATGGTTAGGTGGCGTGGGCTTTATTGTCATGGCGGTTGCCGTATTGCCTATGCTCAACGTGGGTGGGATGAAACTGTTCCAAACCGAATCATCTGACTGGTCTGATAAAAGTAGCCCACGCGCGAAAACTGTCGCGAAAAATATTGTGGCCGTGTATTTGGTGCTCACCGGCCTCTGTTTCATGGGCTACATCGCCACGGGAATGACTCCGTTTGAGGCGATTAACCACGCCTTTACCACGTTATCCACTGGTGGATATTCCACCAGCGATAGCTCAATGAATCGCTTCTCTCATGGTGCACATTGGGTCGCAACCCTGTTTATGTTTCTCGGCGGCTTGCCATTCTTACTGTTTGTACAAGCACTACGCAAACAGAGCCCACGCGCACTCTTCAAAGATGAACAAGTACGCGGCTTTTTCTGGCTATTTATGATCTCAAGCTTAATTGTCGCCACTTGGCTATGGTTGAAAAATGACTACGCAATTTTCGATGCACTACGCGTTTCGATGTTCAACATTGTCTCAGTCGTCACCACTACTGGATTTGGTCTCGATGACTTCACCGCGTGGGGTGCACTCCCCTCAACGATTTTTGCGTTCTTGTTGATGGCTGGAGCCTGTTCTGGCTCAACCTCTGGTGGCATTAAAGTGTTCCGCTTCCAAATTGCGATGGCACTGCTGAAAAAACAGCTGCTCAACTTAGTTCACCCATCCGGTATTTTCATTCAGCGCTATAACCAGCGCCCAGTCAACGAAGAGGTCATCCGCTCTGTAGTCGCATTCGGTTTAACTTTCTTTATCACGATCGTGCTATTGGCTGGAGGACTATCAGCTATGGGGCTCGACCCCATAACTAGTATTTCAGGCGCAGTAACTGCTGTGGCAAACGTAGGCCCAGGCATGGGCAATGTCATAGGCCCAACAGGTAACTTTGCTCCACTGCCTGATGCCGCAAAATGGTTACTGAGCTTTGGTATGTTAATGGGGCGCTTGGAGATCCTGACCATCTTAGTGCTGTTTTTCCCCGCATTCTGGCGACATTAAAAAGGAAGCATGATGAAACACTTCGTATTGGCGGCCAGTTTAGCAAGCCTGTCTGCTTTCGCTGGGGCCGGAGAGATCTTGCGATTGAAAGATGGTCGCGCCATTCAACTCAACGATGACTTCACTTGGCACTATATCGCGTCAGAAGAAAACTCAGCGGACAAGCCTCATGCCGCCCCCTTGATTGTCCAACCCACATTAGTCGGTGTAGTTGTGGCGCTGGGGGACAATCACCCCATATTGCAGCTCAGTGATTCCGGTGTCGATGTGGTACTCAGTGCTCCACGCTACGAACAAGGCCAATTGAAACTCGACAGCGCCATTACTAACCAAAGCAGTCAATCGGTGATTGCCGTTCGTTTGGCTATTCGGGTGCAAGATGCGCAAGGTCAATGGAGTGAAGAACAAGAAGTAACGATTTGGCAGTCGATTAAGCGTATGGCAGAAACTTATTTGCGCCCGCATACCTCTGTGGAGGGGAAATCCCTTGAGTTAAATCTCGAAGAGCAGAATCAGTACACTCTGCATGCCACCATCAAGCAGATCGAAACGCGCTAATCCAATAGCGCGCTTCTTTGGCTCATCAATGAGAGCACTAAACCGGCTCAACATAGAGATAAATTGCTAAGAAATGGCACGCACACCCCGCAAGCACAAAGGCGTGCCAAATCGCATGGTTATAGGGAATACGCTTCGCCACATAGAAAATGACCCCGAGCGAATAGATAAGCCCACCCACGGCTAATAAAGTCAAACCGCCGACTTCCAAATGAATCGCCAACTGATAAATCACGATCAGCGATAGCCAACCCATAGTCAGATACGTCACCAAAGAGAGCCTCTTGAAGCGATAGACAAAAGCAATCTTCATCAAAATGCCAATGAGAGCGAGCGACCAGATCACTATCATCAACCCAACCGCCAATGGTGTTCTCAAACTCACCAATAAAAACGGCGTATAGCTACCGGCAATCAACAGATAAATAGCACAATGGTCAAAGGTTTTTAACCAACGCTTAGCACGCCGGTAAGGGATGGAATGATAAAGCGTAGAAGCTAGAAATAACGCAATCATGCTGCCGCCATAAATGCTCATGCTAGTAATGGTCAATGCATCCGCTTGGTGATCGACCGCTTTGACGAGCAACAGCACTAAGCCGACTATCCCTAAAATAAGGCCCACACCATGGCTAATGGCATTGGCCACTTCTTCCTTAAAAGCATAACTGTTCGACATACACACCTAACCCAAACCCAAAACGTGGCATCAGTATGTCACATTGAGCTTACAAGTGTTAGCCAAAAATTGGCGTGTTTTATCAGCAGTGACTATCCAAAAAAGCCAAAACACTTTTCCCTGCATCTTGTGGGGAGGTATGGCCAGATAGTGCTAAGTGGCGTTTCAACTCTCCTCGTCCTAACAGACTCGCCAACATACCTGATGCACCACGTTGATAGCGATCCACCTCAAACCAGAGTTGCAAAGAATCTTTATCACGGTAAGCCACGATTTCGACTTCACGCCAACGCCCATGAAAAGGCCCAGCTGTGGGGACAAATTCAAACTCTTGCACAAAAGGCAGAGCAAACCCTTTGGCTTGCTCACACTCAACCTGACGTAAACGCAGGCCTTGTGCTTCCAACGCACTAAAAATGCCATCCATCAGAGGATCGGGACGCACGGTGAGAATATCTTTATCTGTCGGATCGAATGCCATTGCGATATCCAAGCCCGTTTCCAACCAAACTTTCGCGTCACCAATGGTCACGGGCGTATTCCAAGGGATCGCGAGTTCAATATCAAAATCCCGAGTTTCACCCGCCTCAATCGTAAAAGCATAGGGTAAAGACCAACTGGCTAGCGTATAGGTATGAGGAATACGGCGAATTTGCTGGCCTTGCTGCTGGCCACGATCTTCAGCTGCTTCTGCGATATAACGGCAACAAAGTTTGAGTTCAATATTATCAATCCCTTGAGCCGTTGCTCCGCCATAAACATGAATAATGACTTTCACAGATTGACCAGGATAGAGCACTTCCTGCTGCAACACCGAATCAACTTTGGCTGCACCAATCCCAAAACTGGCGAGGGTTTTCTTGATAAACGACATAGATGCCTCCTGTGGTGAGAACTGCATAATAAAAGCTAAACCTAATCTCACTCAATCCACGCAGTGGAAAATAAATGTGACGCAAAATTGGTCAACTATCGATCATTTTAGCAACTGGTGCTAATCTATCTGCGATATGAACACATATCATTATTCCTGTCTCATTGTTCGGATCGGCAATCGCCAAAAGAGTGAATCGAGATAACGTTCGTTATCACAATCCACTCATAATGATTCAGGGTTTAACATCGGCAATGGATATGCCTGACAGTTAGGTTATGTAATGCGCCCAGCTACCGTCAGGTTTTCACACACAAACCGTAGTGCAATGCGTCGCCGCAGTGGTTTTGCAGTGGCTCCAGTTGCAAAAAAGACAGCAACAGCCCCCACGCTGGTTGAAAGAAATGCGTTGACCGCATCCCCCGAGACCAAAGTGGTTCAGGCAGCTTAATTGAAAAGCGCAGTAAAACCTGCGCTTTTTTCTTGTCTGCGAATTGGTATTACCCAACGCTTTTGATACCTTTAGCCACAAATCACTATAAAAATTGTGGAGAAAGTCATGAAATGCCATCGCGTAGAAGAACTACTGCAACTGCTTGAGCCTGAGTGGCACAAAGATTCCGAACTCAACCTGATTCAATTTTTGCTTAAACTTGCCCAAGAAGCAGGCTATCAAGGCGCACTCGAAGAACTGACCGATGATGTGTTGATCTACCATCTAAAGATGCGTAATAGCGCGAAAGATGCCGTAATCCCTGGATTAAAGAAAGATTATGAAGATGATTTCAAAACCGCTATTTTGCGAGCGCGTGGCATCATTAAGTAAACACTTCACGAGTAAAGTACAGAAAAAAGTAAAAGCGGCGCCAGCCGCTTTTTTTATCAAGTCGTTAATAGGGTGAATAATTGTAAGGAGAATTGTTGTTAAAGGTTGATTGCCTTAAAGAAATAAGCACGGGATTAACGCTATACTTATGACCTAAAAACCATCAGCCCCCTCACCATGTTTTATCACCGAGGGAAAGAGCAATGTATTTGAGTGTGAACAATAGAAATCACACCGAATGCCTGAAAAGGATAGTGTCATGAGTCAGGATAAAATCGATGTCAAAGATGTGACTCCTAAAGTGTTTAACCCCAAAACCCATAAAGGCCAAGGTGGTGATCGCTTTAATCCCGGAAATCGCATCTATGTTCGAGAAAGTAAAGGAACTTACCAGAAGCTGCGTCGCTATGGCGGTTGGTTTCTGCTTCTGTTATTTGGACTGGTACCTTGGATCTCTTATGGCGATCGACAAGCCATCTTACTCGACATCGGGAGCCAGCAATTCAACTTCTTTGGCACCACTCTCTACCCACAAGATCTAACGCTGCTTGCGCTGCTGTTTATGATCGCAGCTTTTGGCCTGTTTTTTATCACCACCTTTTTAGGCCGAGTCTGGTGCGGTTATCTCTGCCCGCAAACCGTGTGGACGTTTATGTACATCTGGTTTGAAGAAAAACTGGAAGGTAATGCCAACAAAAGACGCAAACAAGACAACAGCCCTATGACGGCAGAACTCGTTGCACGTAAGACTCTCAAACATCTAGCTTGGTTTGCCATTGCGCTAGTCACTGGGTTTACCTTCGTGGGCTATTTTGTCCCCGTCCGCGAACTCGTCATTGATTTCTTCACTTTTAACTCCACCTTTTGGCCAGTGTTTTGGGTGATGTTTTTTGCCATTTGCACTTATGGCAATGCTGGCTGGATGCGTTCGATCATGTGTATCCACATGTGCCCTTACGCTCGCTTCCAATCCGCTATGTTCGATAAAGACACCTTCATTGTTGGCTACAATACGGCACGTGGTGAACAACGCGGCCCACGCCCTCGCAAAGCGGATCCAAAAGAATTGGGGCTTGGAGACTGCATTGATTGTGATCTCTGCGTGCAAGTGTGTCCGACTGGCATCGATATTCGTGACGGCTTACAGTATGAATGCATTAACTGCGGCGCTTGCATCGATGCTTGTGACAACACCATGGAACGTATGGGCTACGAAAAAGGGCTCATTAACTACACCACCGAGCATCGCCTTTCAGGCAAGCACACCAAGGTGCTACGCCCTAAACTGCTTGGCTATGGTGCAGTGTTCTTGGTGATGATTGGATTGTTTTTTGCCCAAGTGGCCGCCGTGGATCCTGCTGGTCTATCCGTGCTGCGTGATCGTACTCAGCTCTTTAGAACCAACAGCTCAGGCGAAATTGAAAACACTTACAACTTAAAAGTGATCAATAAAACTCAGCAGCCACAAACATACCAACTTTCAGTGAAAGGGCTTGAGCAGGTCTCTTGGTACGGCAAACAAACCATCGTTGTCCAACCCGGTGAAGTGTTTAACCTACCCATGAGTCTTGGCGTCAAACCAGAAAATCTCAGCTCTGCGGTAGCAACAATTCAGTTTATACTGCACGATGAAAGCCACCAATTTACCCTTGAAGTCGAGAGCCGTTTTATTCAAAAGCTCTGACAACCACCAGCATGGTAAAGGGCTCAGTAATGAGCCCTTTTTATTCGATGACCCAAGCCACTTTTCACTTTGATGCTTTGACTCCTGACCTCATTTGGTACGCACTGGAAAGTATCGGTATTCGTGCTGAATCCGGTTTTTTACCACTCAACAGTTACGAAAACCGCGTTTACCAGTTTACCGATGAAGAACGCCGTCGCTTTGTGGTGAAGTTCTATCGCCCCCAGCGCTGGACTAACGAGCAGATCCAAGAAGAGCATGATTTCGCTTTAGAACTAGAGCAAGAGGAGATCCCAATCGTTCCGCCATTGAACATCAATGGTGCCACTCTGCATCACTACCAAGGCTATCGTTTCGCCCTGTTTACCAGCATGGGCGGCCGCCAATACGAAGTGGATAACGAAGAACACTTAGAATGGGTTGGCCGCTTCTTGGGTCGCATTCACAAAGTTGGAGCAAGTAAACCCTTTCTCCACCGCCCAACCCTGTCGTTGGATGAATACTTACACCAACCAAGGCATACCTTGGAGTACAGTCACTGCATTCCTGCTCATTTGCAGCGGGTATTTTTTCATGATCTTGATCTCTTGATCGCGGAAATCAAGCAGCATTGGGTACCCACCCAACCTCAGATCCGTCTGCACGGAGATTGCCATCCCGGCAATATTTTATGGCGTGATGGCCCAACGTTTGTCGATCTGGATGACGCACGCAACGGCCCAGCAGTTCAGGATCTCTGGATGCTGTTGCATGGTGATCGCCAAGAAAAACTGATTCAATTAGACATCGTTTTGGAAGGCTACCAAGAGTTTTGCGATTTTAATCCCCAACAATTGAAACTAATCGAGCCTTTACGTGGTCTACGCATAGTGCACTACATGGCATGGCTCGCCAAACGCTGGCAAGATCCGGCTTTTCCAATCGCATTTCCGTGGTTTAATGACGCGAAGTACTGGGAGAATCAGATCCTCGCTTTTAAAGAGCAGATTGCCACTTTGCAAGAACCCCCGTTATCATTGCAGCCGCAATGGTAAGCCAACACAATAAATCCAATGGAGAAAGTCATGAAAAAGCTGTTTGCACTGGTTGCAACTCTGATGTTAAGCGTGTCAGCCTATGCGGCTCAATTTAAAGAAGGTGAGCACTACCAAGTGTTAAAAACACCGGTCTCATCTTCGCCGGTTGTCAGTGAGTTTTTCTCATTCTACTGCCCACACTGTAATACTTTCGAACCTATCATTGCTCAACTGAAACAGCAGTTGCCTGAAGGGGCTAAATTCCAGAAAAACCACGTCTCTTTCATGGGTGGCGCTATGGGTAAGGCGATGAGCAAAGCGTACGCAACCATGATTGCACTGGAAGTGGAAGATAAAATGGTGCCGGTGATGTTTAACCGCATCCACACTCTCCGTAAGCCGCCAAAAGATGAACAAGAACTGCGCCAAATCTTCCTAGATGAAGGCGTTGATGCAGCGAAGTTTGATGCAGCCTACAACGGCTTTGCCGTGGATTCTATGGTGCGCCGTTTCGATAAACAGTTCCAAGATAGCGGCCTAACCGGTGTACCTGCCGTTGTTGTTAACAACCGTTATTTGGTACAAGGTCAGTCCGTCAAATCCCTCGACGAATATTTTGACCTAGTGAACTACCTGCTGACGCTGAAGTAATCTCAACCCATGATTCGGTATTGAGAAAAAGACAAAGGGAGCCAATGGCTCCCTTCGCTTTATCAGCCTCTCAGTGCTAATCGGCTTTGTAAATCTGCTCTAATCGCTGATCTTTACGCTGCCACACCTCGCTCAGCCAAAGCTGAAACTGACGCTTAAACTGTTTATCGTTGAAGTAATCACCTTGTACCTGTTCATCCACCGGTAGCAAATCAATGTGCACCACAATGCGCTGCATACGACCCATCAATAAATCACGAAACGGTTGTTGACGGTTATCCGGATAGGCCAAAGTCACATCAATAATATGCTCGAACTGCTCACCCATGGCGGCTAACGTGTAGGCAATACCACCAGTTTTCGGCTGCAATACATGCTGATATCCCACGCCGCTACGTTGCTGCTTCTGTGAATTAAAACGTGTCCCTTCCACATAATTCACGACAGTGGTAGGCACGGCGCGGAATTTTTCGCACGAACGGCGCGTCGTCGCTAAATCTTGGCCGCGTTTGTGCGGATGGCGCAGCAAATACTCGCGCGAATAACGGCGCATAAACGGCATATCCAGCGCCCAACACGCCATACCAATGAAAGGCACATACAGCAGTTGCTGCTTGAGGAAAAATTTCGGCATTGGAATGCGGTCTTTAAACACGCAGCACAGCACCACAATATCCGTCCAACTCAAGTGATTGGAAATCAGTAGATACCATCCCTGCTTAGTCAGGGTTTCACCGCCTTGGATATCCCATTCCACGCGGTTGGAAAGCTGCAAAACCCAAGCGTTCACACTCGCCCATGACCACATCACCCAATTCGCCGCTTGCGTGGCCTGCGCTTTCCATGCGGCTGACGGCAGCAAAAGTTTAATCAAAGCAATCAAGCAGATCAGCAGCGAATGAAAGGCCGAATTTAACACCACCACGGTCACATTCAGCGCAAGGAGCAAGTAAGCCAACATAGTTCTCAGTTCAAAGATGAGTAAAAAAACAGCGTGTGATTATACAAACTTGTCATCGTAATGAAACATGAACTCTGCAGGTCAGAGTACTAGACGTTCTGCGCACTGAGCTGTTTGAGTAAGCGATCCATGGCTCGATAGCCCAACGCCTCGGCCAAATGTGGACGAGCGATCTGCGTTTCACCTTGCAAATCCGCTATGGTACGCGCCACTTTGATGATGCGGTGGTAAGCCCGGATCGATAAACCCAAGCGATGGAGCGCACTTTCCAAAAACTCAGCATCGGCTTTGACCAAAGGGCAATAATGTTCAATTTCTCGGCTTTGCAGCAAAGCATTCACCTTGCCAGACCGTTCTAGCATTCGCGTTCGAGCAGCCAACACTCGCTGACGCACAGCCGTAGTCGATTCACCACGATCACCACCATTGGCCAAGGTGCCCTTCGGTAAGGCTGGGATCTCTATCGACATATCAAAGCGATCCAACAAAGGGCCAGAGAGCCGACTCAAATAGCGCAAAATACTCTGTGGATTAGCACGCGCCTGACTGCCCTCGTAGTAACCAGTTGGGCTTGGATTTAACGCGCCGACCAGTTGAAAGCGTGCTGGAAAACGGGTTTTCCCCTGCGCACGAGAAATCACGATCTCTCCAGATTCCAGCGGTTCACGCAGAGAATCCAGCACTTTGCGCTCAAACTCCGGCATTTCGTCCAAAAACAGTAACCCATTATGGGCGAGGGAAATTTCACCGGGACGCGGAATGGTGCCACCACCGACTAAAGCCGCCATTGAGCTTGAATGGTGTGGCGCACGAAAAGGACGCAATTTCCAGTTATGTTGGTTAATTTCTTGCTGCGTGAGGGACGCAATCGAGGCCGTTTCCATCGCCTCTTCATCACTCATTTCTGGCAGTAAATCGCACAGCCGTGAAGCAAGCATGGTTTTACCCGTCCCCGGAGGGCCGAGAAACAGCAGATTGTGATTGCCAGCTGCAGCAATTTCCAACGCACGTTTGCCTTGCTGTTGACCAATGATGTCTTGCAGATCGCGCGTATGGCTCACTTCCTGCACACCGGGCGAACTTTGAAACAATGATAGGGTTTGCTGACCACACAAGTCCGCGCACACTTCGAGTAGGCTTTGCGCTGATTTATGCCGCTCACTCCCCACCAACGCAGCCTGATCACCATTACAGTGTGGCACCACTAAACAGCGATGGACTTGATTAGCCGCGAGTGCGGCAGGCAATACCCCTTTCACGCCACGAATTTCACCCGATAGCGCCAGTTCACCAATAAATTCGCAACTTTCGAGCTTAGTTCGCGCAATTTGATCCGAGGCCGCCAAAATACCGAGTGCAATCGGAAGATCGAAACGCCCTCCCTCTTTAGGCAGATCTGCAGGGGCTAAATTGACCGTAATGCGTTTCGCTGGAAACTCAAACCGAGAGTTAATGATCGCACTACGCACTCGATCGCGTGACTCTTTTACCGTGGTTTCCGGCAACCCAACTAAGGTAAACCCCGGCATTCCATTACTGATGTGAACCTCAACCGTAACCGGAGGTGCCTGCACGCCAATACTGGCGCGGCTATGAATGATCGCAAGTCCCATTGCATCCCTTAGTGTTTGATCAAAAAGCATTCAGCGCCTGAAGGTATGGCGATAAAAAGCACAGAATGGGTTATATAGCGTGATGAGATAAAACGGGAATGTGAAAAAAGAATGAGTTTTTGCTTGTCATGTAACGAAGATGTGTGTTACCACTAGAACCGCAAACACATTGGTAAGATATTAGTTCAACCTTAACAACGAATTTACTATGAACTTGAACGCTCGCATCAACGCTCTAATTAACCTAATTATCGTGGTCATTCTAGTGACGACGCGGGGGCGAGTGGGCGAAAAATAAGTAACCGAATCCAAGAAACCCCCGCACTGAAAAGTCCGGGGGTTTTTTTACAACTCAGACAGACCAAAAAAAGCACATTCTGAATAAGTTACACCCAGCAACTGATGAATACCGAATCGGTAACCCTCAGTTGGGATAACCCCAGAATAAGCAGGAAGAATGGGAGCGGCACATGAAGTGCAAACACAACACACAGGAAGGCAGCGACACGTATTGTTGCCATAAGGGGGCACGATGACCGGAGCACAGTTAGTCGTTGCCGCATTAAAACAACAGGGCATCAAAACCGTTTTTGGTTACCCTGGTGGCGCTATCATGCCGATTTATGATGCGCTGTATGACGGAGGTGTCGAGCACATCCTCTGCCGCCATGAACAAGGTGCGGCCATGGCTGCGATTGGTATGGCGCGCTCAACTCAACAAGTCGCGGTGTGCATGGCCACCTCGGGTCCCGGTGCGACCAACTTGGTTACGGGTTTGGCCGATGCCTTTCTTGATTCGGTTCCACTCGTCGCCATCACTGGCCAAGTTGCCAGCTCACACATCGGCACCGATGCGTTTCAAGAGATGGATGTGATCGGCATGTCGCTTTCTTGCACCAAACACAGCTACTTAGTCACCGACATCAACGAGCTGGCACCAACTCTGGCAGAAGCGTTTGAAGTTGCAAAAACTGGTCGTCCCGGCCCAGTGTTGGTAGATATCGCCAAAGACGTACAGCTCGGCAAAGCGCCGGTCTCCGCTTTGCCAAGCTTTACTCCACCCGCTATGCCACGTGTGGATGCAACACAACTGGCGAATGCGCAAGCCCTACTTGCACAAAGTAAACGTCCGGTATTGTATGTGGGTGGCGGTGTACAACTGGCGAATGCCACAGACACAGTGCGTGAGTTTTTACGCCTCAATCCTATGCCTTCAGTGAGCACACTCAAAGGCTTGGGAACCATCGAGCGTCACGACCCACACTATCTTGGCATGCTGGGCATGCACGGCACCAAAGCGGCAAACTTAATCGTACAAGAGTGTGATTTGCTGATCGCCGTTGGTGCGCGTTTTGATGACCGCGTGACAGGTAAGCTTGATACGTTTGCGCCTCACGCCAAAGTGATCCATGTCGATATTGATGCGGCAGAGTTTAACAAACTGCGTCATGCCCATGCTGCATTGCGCGGTGATATCAACCTCATCCTGCCGCAGTTGGAACTGAGCCACGATATTTCACCTTGGGTACATCACAGTGAGAGCCTGCGTAGCGGGTTCAAATGGCGCTACGATCATCCGGGCGACAACATCTTCGCACCACTGCTGCTCAAGCAACTGTCGGACATGATGCCGGACTCTTCGATTGTCTCTACCGATGTCGGCCAACACCAAATGTGGGCAGCGCAGCACATTCAACCGCGCGCACCACAAAACTTCATCTCATCCGCAGGCCTTGGCACCATGGGCTTTGGTTTACCGGCGGCAATGGGCGCTGCGGTTGCGCGTCCTGACGATCAATCCATCCTGATCAGCGGTGACGGCTCTTTCATGATGAACGTGCAAGAACTTGGTACGCTCAAGCGTCGCCAAATCCCAGTCAAAATGGTATTGCTGGATAACCAACGCTTAGGCATGGTGCGCCAATGGCAATCACTGTTTTTTGATGGTCGCCACAGCGAAACCATTTTGGATGATAACCCTGATTTCGTGATGCTAGCCAAAGCCTTCAACATCCCCGGCAAAACCATCAGCCGCAAAGAAGAAGTGGAACCTGCGCTGCGTGAAATGCTGGCCAGCAAGACCGCTTATCTGCTGCACGTGCTGATTGATGAAGAAGAGAACGTGTGGCCACTGGTGCCACCGGGCGCATCCAATACCGACATGCTTGAGAACACCTAGGGAGAGGCCACATGCAACGTTATCTACTCGATATTAAAGCGGACGATAAACCGGTGTTATTAGAGCGCGTGTTGCGCGTGACGCGTCATCGTGGTTTTGTCATCAAGCAAGTCGCGGCAACCCAAAATCATGAAAGCAAAATCGCCAGCGTTGAGATCATTGTCGACAGTGACAGACCGATCACGACCCTGACCAATCAAATTGAAAAATTGTGGGATGTGCGTACTGTGGAAGTCACAGCGATCAGAAATGACGAGCTGCCCAATAACAACTTACAACAAAAGATTTGCGCATAAGGAAGGCAATCATGGCAACAAAAACTGCTGATTACATTTGGTTCAATGGCGAGATGATCCCATGGGCGAATGCGACCGTTCACGTACTCACCCATGCAATGCACTACGGCACTTCGGTGTTTGAAGGCGTTCGCTGCTACAACACCCCAAAAGGCCCTATCATCTTCCGCCATCGCGAACACGCGCAGCGCCTGCTTGATTCAGCCAAAATCTACCGCTTCCCAATCCCTTATTCGATTGAGACCATCATGGAAGCGACGCGCGAAACCTTACGCGTCAACAAACTCGATAACGCTTACATTCGCCCACTGGCGTATGTGGGTAACGTGGGTCTTGGCGTGTGTCCACCGGTTGGCACCGAAATGGACCTGATGATTGCCGCTTTCCCTTGGGGGGCTTACCTCGGTGAAGAAGCGCTAGAAAATGGCGTGGATGCCATGGTTTCAAGCTGGCATCGTGCGGCACCGAACACCATTCCAACCGCGGCAAAAGCGGGTGGTAACTACCTATCTTCTCTACTGGTTGGCGGTGAAGCACGTCGCCACGGTTACGCGGAAGGCATTGCGCTCAGTGTGGATGGTTATCTTTCTGAAGGTGCGGGCGAAAACATTTTCGTGGTGAAAAACGGCGTGATCCTGACCCCACCGACCACCAGCTCTATCCTGCCGGGTATCACCCGTGATTCGATCATGACGCTGGCACGCGACATGGGTTATGAAGTGCGCGAAGCCAACATCTCCCGTGAAGCGCTCTATCTGGCCGATGAAATTTTCATGACAGGTACCGCCGCCGAAGTGGTTCCCGTGCGTAGCGTGGATAAGATCACCGTAGGCGCAGGAAAACGCGGCCCCATCACCAAGGTAGTACAAGATGCTTACTTTGGTCTGTTCAAAGGCACCACAGAAGATAAGTGGGGCTGGTTGGATTACGTTTACCCAGCAGCGAAGTAAGGAGTTTCCATGCCTAAGTACCGTTCCGCCACCACCACACACGGACGTAACATGGCGGGTGCGCGCGCATTATGGCGCGCCACCGGCGTCAAAGAGGAAGATTTTGGTAAACCGATCATTGCGGTGGTCAACTCCTTCACTCAATTTGTTCCCGGCCATGTGCATTTAAAAGATCTCGGCCAACTGGTCGCACGCGAAATTGAAGCCGCGGGCGGCATTGCCAAAGAATTCAACACCATTGCGGTCGATGACGGCATCGCCATGGGCCACGGCGGCATGCTCTACTCGCTGCCATCGCGTGAACTGATCGCCGATTCCGTCGAATACATGGTCAATGCGCACTGCGCCGATGCCATGGTGTGTATTTCCAACTGTGACAAAATTACTCCGGGAATGCTGATGGCGGCGATGCGCCTTAATATTCCGGCGATTTTCGTCTCTGGCGGCCCGATGGAAGCGGGAAAAACCAAGCTTTCTGACCAAATCATCAAGCTCGACTTGGTCGATGCCATGATGCAAGGCGCTGACCCCAAAGTATCGGATGCCCAAAGTGAGCAGATCGAACGCTCGGCCTGTCCAACTTGCGGCTCTTGCTCGGGGATGTTTACCGCCAACTCAATGAACTGCTTGACCGAAGCGCTGGGTCTCTCTCAGCCGGGTAACGGCTCACTGCTCGCCACGCATGCCGATCGCAAACAGCTATTTTTGACCGCAGGGCAACGGATTGTTGAGCTGACCAAACGTTACTACGAACAAGACGATGCCTCAGTTTTGCCACGCAACATTGCCAACAAAGCAGCGTTTGAAAACGCCATTGCACTGGATATTGCGATGGGCGGCTCCACCAACACGGTGTTACACCTGTTGGCCGCTGCGCAGGAAGGAGAAGTGGAATTTGATATGACCGATATCGATCGCATGTCTCGCCAAGTACCACACTTATGTAAAGTCGCGCCTTCCACTCAGAAATACCATATGGAAGATGTACACCGCGCGGGCGGCGTGATGGGCATTTTGGGTGAGCTGCAACGTGCAGGTCTACTCAAGGATCAAACCCGCACCGTACTGGGCATCTCGCTGCAAGAGCAGCTGGCACAATACGATGTGAAACAAACCCAAGATCCAGCGGTACATACTATGTTCCGCGCTGGCCCTGCCGGTATTCGCACCACTCAAGCTTTCTCACAAGATTGCCGTTGGGATACGCTCGATGATGATCGCCAAGAAGGGTGTATTCGCGATAAAGCGCACGCTTTCAGTCAAGATGGTGGCCTTGCCGTACTCAAAGGCAACTTGGCGATTGACGGCTGCATCGTAAAAACCGCTGGCGTGGATGAAAGTATCCTCAAATTCCGTGGTCCTGCTGTGGTGTATGAAAGTCAGGAAGATGCGGTCAACGGCATTCTTGGCGGCCAAGTCAAAGCCGGTGATGTCGTGGTTATTCGTTATGAAGGGCCAAAAGGCGGTCCGGGCATGCAAGAGATGCTCTACCCAACCACCTACCTCAAATCGATGGGACTGGGTAAACAGTGTGCGCTACTGACCGATGGCCGCTTCTCGGGTGGTACGTCCGGCTTGTCGATTGGTCACGCCTCTCCGGAAGCGGCGAATGGCGGCACGATTGGCTTGGTACGCAGTGGCGACAGCATCGCGATTGATATTCCAAACCGCTCGATCACACTGGAAGTCAGCGAATCTGAACTAGCGGTTCGCCGCGCTGAGCAAGATAAACTCGGCTGGAAACCAGTGGATCGTCAACGTACCGTTTCTTTGGCGCTTAAAGCCTATGCCAGCATGGCAACCAGTGCCGACAAAGGTGCAGTGCGCGATAAGTCCAAACTTGAGGGCTAAGCCATGGGATCAACCAATCAAACTGGCGCAGATTATCTGCGCCAGATCTTACGCTCTCCGGTATATGAGGTAGCCAACGTCACGCCACTGCAAACCATGCCGCGTCTTTCAGCGCGTATTGGTAACCAAGTGCAGATTAAACGTGAGGATCGCCAGCCAGTACACTCGTTTAAACTACGCGGCGCTTACAACATGGTGTCGCACCTAACCGAAGCACAAAAAGCCGCGGGCGTGATTGCCGCTTCCGCAGGCAATCATGCCCAAGGTATGGCGCTGTCGGGGACTAAACTTGGCATCAAAACCACCATCGTCATGCCACGCACCACACCAGATATTAAAGTTGAAGCGGTACGCGGATTTGGCGGCGAAGTGCTGCTGCACGGCAGCAATTTCGATGAAGCCAAAGCTGAAGCAGAACGTCTAGCCAAAGAACAAGGCTACACCTTTGTGCCACCGTTCGATCACCCTTTGGTGATTGCAGGCCAAGGTACGATTGGCATGGAAATGCTGCAGCAAAACGGTCATTTGGATTACATTTTTGTGCCGGTCGGTGGCGGCGGTTTAGCGGCGGGAGTTGCGGTACTGGTGAAACAGTTGATGCCGGAGATTCAAGTCATTGCAGTTGAGCCAGAAGACTCTGCCTGCCTCAAAGCCGCTTTGGATGCGGGTAAACCTGTGGTGCTGGATCAAGTCAGCATGTTTGCAGATGGTGTCGCTGTAAAACGAATTGGCGATGAAACCTTTCGCCTTTGCCAGCAGTACATTGATGGGCACGTGACGGTTTCCAGTGATGAGATCTGCGCGGCAGTGAAAGACATCTTTGAAGATACGCGCGCCATCGCTGAACCTTCTGGCGCATTGGCGCTGGCTGGGCTGAAGAAATTTGCCGAACAGCAGCAGCTCAAAGGCAAGCAGTTGGGGACGGTACTTTCTGGTGCCAACACCAACTTCCACGGTTTGCGTTATGTTTCTGAACGCTGCGAACTGGGTGAAAAACGCGAAGGCTTACTCGCAGTGACCATTCCAGAGCGCAAAGGGGCATTTTTCGACTTCTGCCAAATTATTGGTAACCGTGCCGTCACTGAATTTAACTACCGTTACAGTGATGACCAACTGGCCAATATCTTTGTCGGTGTGCGTTTAGTCGGCGGTCCAGAAGAGCTGAAATCGATCATTCACGAGCTGCGCCAATCCGGCTATCCGGTGCAAGATCTCTCCGATGATGAAATGGCTAAGCTGCACATTCGTTACATGATTGGCGGGCGTCCTTCCAAACCGTTGACCGAGCGTTTGTACAGCTTTGAGTTTCCTGAATACCCCGGCGCACTACTCAAATTCTTGAGCATGCTCGGCACCCACTGGAACATCAGCTTGTTCAACTATCGCAACCACGGTGCAGACTACGGCCGCGTGCTGTGTGGCTTTGAACTGGATACACCAGATCTAGTGCGCTTTTCAGAGCACTTAGTTG
Organism: Vibrio mimicus; assembly: GCF_019048845.1. Classification (NCBI taxonomy): domain Bacteria; kingdom Pseudomonadati; phylum Pseudomonadota; class Gammaproteobacteria; order Vibrionales; family Vibrionaceae; genus Vibrio; species Vibrio mimicus. The sequence goes on along the minus strand of NZ_CP077426.1, from coordinate 15,815 downwards.
AACTCGGTTATCGCTATAAAGATGAAACCGATAACCCTGCGTATCGTTTCTTCCTGGCTAAATAGTCTTCGCCCCACCTTGTTGTGGGGCTCTTTCTTGCATGAACGTAAAATGGTTTTCGCTCATCCACACTTCCAATCTTGTTGAAAAAACACTCATTCCATTCGTGCGCGATTCTTGGTAAAACTTGTTCTATATCCAGTCACCATCACCAATAGACTGGCATACTCCCCTACTTTCGCTTAGCTCTACCACCCGTCCCTGTCTACTTGGCGTTTTAGTTAGAAAGGGATAAAACAGAGGGAAACCCCGTATGTTCAATGCGTTGCTACTTACTCAACAAGATCAAACCACTCACGCTACCGTCACCCAAATCCAAGAAGAACAACTGCCGGCTGGCAATGTGACGGTAGCGGTCGACTACTCTTCGCTCAATTACAAAGATGGCCTCGCGATTACTGGCAAAGGCAAAATTATCCGCGAATTTCCTATGGTTCCAGGGATTGATTTTGCAGGCACAGTGTTGGAATCGGCAGACGCGCGCTATCAAGTCGGAGATGCCGTGGTCCTGACCGGATGGGGTGTGGGTGAAAATCATTGGGGTGGCATGGCGCAAAAAGCGCGATTAAATGCCGATTGGTTGGTGAAATTGCCACAAGGCTTAACCAGCCAGCAAGCCATGATGATTGGTACTGCAGGCTTTACCGCCATGTTGTGTGTACAGGCGCTGATTGACGGTGGCATCAAACCGGAAGATGGCGAAATCTTAGTCACCGGAGCCAGTGGCGGTGTCGGCTCTGTCGCCGTCACTTTACTTGCTCAGCTTGGCTATAAGGTCGTGGCGGTGACAGGACGCGCAGCACAGAATGGCCCTCTTTTAGAACAACTCGGTGCCTCGCGCGTTATCGATCGCCAAGAATTTAGTGAAGCCTCCAGACCGCTCGAAAAACAGCTCTGGGTTGGTGCGGTCGATACCGTAGGCAGTAAAGTGTTAGCAAAAGTGCTGGCACAAATGCACTATAACGGGGTCGTTGCCGCTTGTGGTCTGGCAGGTGGTTTTGATCTGCCGACCACAGTCATGCCATTTATCCTGCGCAATGTGCGTTTACAGGGCGTTGACTCCGTCTCTTGCCCTGTCGAGAAACGCCTTGCTGTATGGAAGAAGCTGGCGGAGTTGTTGCCTGCAAGCTACTACGCTCAAGCGTGCCACGAAATCAGCTTGTCACAAGTACCAGAATACGCCGAAGCGATTACTAATGGCCAAGTGACAGGCCGCGTGGTCGTTAAACTATAAGCCAAAACGTATTGATTCGAATGGAAAGAAACCCGCGCTGTTGGCGGGTTTCTCATTTGAACGTCTAAATGGCAGGCAAAAAAAATCCCGCCTTTCAGCGGGGAAGCCCAAGAAAAATGGGGATAGTGTCGGAATGTAATTGAGCGTAGTCAGTCACGTTGGTTAACGATGTGGTTGCTGAGTGGTGTCTTGTTCGCTACGCATCTCTAGCCAAATACCAAAGATGGAGGCAGCGGTACCTAACACTGGCATCAATTGAGCTTGTGTGGTCTCTCCCAAGCCCAAAGCACACAAGGAAATAAAACACAAAACCGCATAGATGGTCAGTCTATCGAGTGTGGTTAACATCATTTCCTCACTTAACTTGTTACCAACTTGTTAAGGAAGTTATAACAAAATGATCCTTTTGCCAAGCGATTATTGAATAATTTTTCTCCACCAGTATCATCTACGCCTTAATTGTGACACCCAACAGGTTTTAGCATGACTTTTAATCCGAGCATTGCCACGCACACCTTAGAAGCAGAAGGATTACGCTGCCCAGAACCCGTGATGATGGTAAGAAAAACCATCCGCACCATGCAGGAAGGTGAAGTGCTGTTAGTGAAGGCCGACGATCCCTCGACAACGCGTGATATTCCCAGTTTCTGCCGTTTTATGGATCACCAATTAATCGCGGCGCAGACGGACCAACTGCCTTACCAGTACCTGATCAAAAAAGGTCTGGCGTAAAAACAAAAAAGACTGCCAAGGCAGTCTTTTTTCATCGCATTGATTTCACACTTCTTCGATGTTACGAATCTCTGCCTGCAGCTTATGCAGCTGCTTTTTCATTTCACGCACTTCATTGTGCAGAGGAATGATATGCGCCACTCGGATCCATGATTCCACGGTTAATCCCGTCATCACAATGGCACCAATCACCATGGGCATCCAGAGATCGGTTAATGTCATACCCAACAGCGTAAGCACTAAGCCAAAGGTGAATAAGTAACTTTGGCTTTTGGCACTCATTCCCATATAGCGTGTCAGCATAGTGATCTCCTCTTTGCATGAGTTCTCACTACACCCTAGCACGAGGCACCTCTTCAGGATGGGTAGTCGATCACGCTGTTTAGTTCTGTTCACAATATCGTGATAACGAAAAACCACTAATACCAAGCAGCGGCAACAGCCAAAGCTAAAAACAGCAGCGCCGTGACTTTACGAATCAATGCCAGTGGCAATTTATCCGCAGAGAGTTTACCCACCAGCACTACAGGCACATTGGCCAGCAACATACCAATAGTCGTCCCGAGAACCACCCAACTTAATGCTTCAGCGTATTGGGCACCTAGAATCGACGTAGCGATCTGAGTTTTGTCGCCGATTTCCGCAACAAAGAAAGCGATAAAACTGGCGATAAAAGGGCCACGATTGGAGATTGACTCTTCCTCATCCAATTTATCCGGAATAAGAACCCAGCCCGCCATTGCAAGGAAACTGACCACCACAACCCATTTCAAAATGTCGGGAGAAAGATAATCCGCCACGACCACACCGAGCCAAGCCGCCAGCGCATGATTGGCAATCGTCGCGAGAAAAATCGCGGCAATAATCGGAATGGGTTTACGGTAACGGCTGGCGAGTAATAGTGATAACAGTTGGGTCTTATCCCCAATCTCCGCCAAAGCCACCGTAGTAATTGAAATCGCTAAAACGCTCATGACATGCTCTTTGGGACAGGGATTTATTATCGAACCGTAGACAAACAATCACGCCCTATCCCAGTTCGTGTTGTTTGTCTAAGGTCTTGCTAAACCTGAAGGCTCAGGTCTCACACACCATGGTAATTGAGTACCAAATATGTTGATGTGTGAATCGCCAAGTTGACAACTTAACGACCAGCTACTCCCCAAAGACGGAGCGAATTTTAGCCACCGAAATCAACAATCGCAACCCTCATTTCCCCACATTTCTCTGATTCAGAGAGAAATTGGCACAAAAGTCGGGAAAAACGAGCGTAAAAGAAATTATTGTCGATTAATTCAGCAAGATTTCCGCTACTTTGTCAGGGAATATCTGGGTATACTTCAGTGTTATTTTTTATCAATTCAGACAGAAGAATCGCGCGAACCTGACTATGCAAAAATACGACATCAAAACCTTTCAGGGTATGATCCTCGCGCTGCAGGATTATTGGGCCCAACAAGGCTGTACTATTGTGCAACCTCTCGACATGGAAGTGGGTGCAGGTACTTCTCACCCGATGACTTGCTTACGAGCATTAGGCCCTGAACCTATCGCAACCGCGTATGTTCAACCCTCACGCCGCCCAACTGACGGCCGCTACGGTGAAAACCCAAACCGTCTGCAGCACTACTACCAGTTCCAGGTGATCATCAAACCATCACCAGACAACATCCAAGAGCTGTACCTAGGTTCACTGCGCGTACTGGGTGTTGACCCGTGTGTGCACGATATCCGCTTCGTGGAAGACAACTGGGAAAACCCAACCTTAGGTGCTTGGGGTCTTGGCTGGGAAGTGTGGCTAAACGGCATGGAAGTGACTCAGTTTACTTACTTCCAGCAAGTTGGCGGTCTTGAGTGTAAGCCTGTGACCGGCGAAATCACTTACGGTATTGAGCGTCTAGCCATGTACATTCAGGGCGTAGATTCGGTTTACGATCTGGTCTGGACCGATGGCCCACTCGGCAAAGTCACTTACGGTGACATCTTCCACCAAAACGAAGTTGAGCAATCCACTTACAACTTTGAACACGCGGATGTGGATTTCCTCTTCACTTACTTCGACCAGTGCGAAAAAGAGTGTAAATACCTGCTAGAGCTTGAAAAACCACTGCCTCTGCCAGCCTACGAGCGTATTTTGAAAGCGGCACACGCCTTCAACCTGCTCGATGCGCGCAAAGCGATCTCAGTGACAGAGCGCCAGCGCTACATTCTGCGCATTCGCAACCTAACCAAATCGGTCGCCGAAGCTTATTACGCATCCCGTGAAGCTCTGGGCTTCCCTATGTGTAAGAAGTCAGAACAGAAGTAAGGGGAAGACGTCACATGGCAAAAGAATTTTTAATTGAGCTAGGCACAGAAGAGCTGCCACCAAAGCAACTGCGCACGCTAGCTGAAGCCTTTGCGGCGAATTTTGCGGCAGAACTGGCAACAGCTGACATCGCCCATGAAGGCGTAACTTGGTTTGCCACGCCACGCCGTTTGGCACTGAAAGTGGCCAATTTGGCAGAAAGCCAACCGGATCGCGTCGTTGAAAAACGTGGTCCTGCCGTCAACGTTGCGTTTGATGCCGATGGCAAGCCAACCAAAGCCGCTGAAGGCTGGGCGCGTGGCAATGGCATCACGGTAGAGCAAGCAGAACGTCTCGTCACAGACAAAGGCGAATGGCTGCTGTTCAAAGAACAAGTGCAAGGCCAACAAACCGCTTCTGTGGTCGTGGAGATGGCGGCCAAAGCGCTGGCTAACCTGCCAATTGCGAAACCAATGCGTTGGGGCGATAAAGAAACCCAATTTATCCGTCCAGTAAAAACTCTGACTATCCTGTTTGGTAGCGAACTGATCCAAGGCGAAATTTTGGGTGTTGCTTCTGCACGCACCCTCCGTGGTCACCGCTTTATGGGTGAAGCGGAATTCACCATCGAATCGGCTGAGCAGTACCCTGCGATTCTTGAAGAGCGCGGCAAAGTCATCGCTGACTACGCGACTCGTAAAGCGATGATCATCGAAGGCTCACAACAAGCGGCTCAGCAGCTCGGCGGTATCGCGGATCTGGAAGATGCGCTGGTAGAAGAAGTGACCTCGCTGGTGGAATGGCCAGTGGTGATGACGGCGAAATTTGAAGAAAAATTCCTCAAAGTTCCGGCAGAAGCTTTGGTGTACACCATGAAAGGTGACCAAAAGTACTTCCCAGTTTATTCTCATAAAATGGGGGACGCGAACAAAAAACTGCTGCCTAACTTCATCTTCGTTTCGAACATCGAATCGAAAGAGCCTCGCCATATTGTGGAAGGTAACGAGAAGGTGGTTCGTCCACGTCTAGCGGATGCAGAATTCTTCTTTAATACAGACCGCAAGCGCCCATTGGTGGATCGCTTACCTCTGCTAGAAAACGCGATTTTCCAACAGCAACTCGGCACGATTAAAGACAAAACCGACCGCATTACTGAACTGGCAGGCTATATTGCAGAACAGATCGGTGCTGACGTAGAGAAATCTAAGCGTGCAGGCCTACTGGCAAAATGTGACCTAATGACCTCGATGGTGTTTGAATTTACCGACACCCAAGGCGTGATGGGTATGCACTATGCGCGTCACGATGGTGAAGCAGAAGAAGTGGCTGTTGCGCTGAACGAGCAGTACATGCCACGTTTCGCGGGTGATGAACTGCCAAGCCGTGGGGTTTCTGCTGCGGTCGCGATGGCTGACAAACTCGATACTATCGTAGGTATCTTTGGTATTGGTCAGGCGCCAAAAGGCAGTGACCCCTTTGCGCTGCGTCGTGCTTCACTGGGTGTACTGCGTATTCTGGTTGAGTACGGCTACCCGTTGGATCTGGTGGATTTGATCGCCAAAGCCAAATCCCTGTTTGGTAACCGCCTGACGAATGTTAACGTTGAGCAGGAAGTGATCGAGTTTATGCTTGGCCGTTTCCCAACCTGGTACCAAGATGCGGGCTTTAGCATCGACATCATCCAAGCGGTACTGGCGCGTAACCCAACCAAACCCGCTGACTTTGATCAGCGTGTGAAAGCGGTATCGCACTTCCGCGCTCTTGAAGAAGCCGAAGCACTGGCTGCTGCCAACAAGCGTGTAGGCAACATTCTGGCTAAGTACGATGGCGAATTGGGTGAAGAAATTGATCTCGCTCTGCTGCAAGAAGATGCGGAAAAAGCCTTAGCCGAAGCCGTCGAAATCATGGCAGAAGCGTTAGAACCAGCCTTTGCAACTGGTAACTACCAAGAAGCCCTGAGCAAGCTTGCGGGCCTGCGCGCCCCTGTCGATGCCTTCTTCGACAACGTAATGGTTATGGCTGACGATGAAGCACTGAAGAAGAACCGTCTCACGCTGCTCAACAAGCTGCGTAACCTGTTCCTGCAAATTGCCGACATTTCGCTGCTGCAAAAATAATCTGCAGCACGATAATTTCGTCAACAAACTTTAAGCCCAGCTCTTTTGAGTTGGGCTTTGTTTTTGCTCGCGCTCCCCAAACGACTTGGAGTTGCAGCCAACACCGCTGCAGCTTCAAGTAGGAAGGGGACATAAAAATATTGCTTTGCCTCGCAAATACATTGCGGTATGTTCAAGAACTATTCTAAACGGCGGAGATTCCACCGGTATATCGTTTCGCAAACACACAGCAATCATTAGGTAGTCGAGCAATGCAGTATTCCTCTTTTGGCGAAAAGTTTAATCGCTACTCCGGTATTACCCAGTTAATGGATGATTTGAACGATGGTCTGCGCACTCCGGGCGCGATCATGCTTGGTGGCGGTAATCCTGCTGCCATTCCTGCCATGCTCGATTATTTTCACAACACCAGCGCCGAAATGCTGGCCGATGGTTCACTACTCAATGCCATGACCAATTACGATGGTCCACAAGGCAAAGATGTGTTTGTAAAATCTCTCGCGACGCTGCTGCGTGAGACTTATGGCTGGAATATCAGCGAAAAAAACATCACCTTGACCAACGGCAGCCAGAGTGGCTTTTTCTACCTGTTTAACTTGTTTGCCGGCAAACAACCCGATGGTTCACACAAAAAAATCCTCCTGCCCCTCGCGCCAGAATATATTGGCTACGGTGATGCAGGCATTGATGAAGATATTTTTGTCTCCTACCGTCCGGAAATTGAACTGCTCGACCAAGGACTCTTCAAATACCATGTGGACTTTTCTGAGCTGAAAGTCGATGAGTCGGTGGCGGCGATCTGTGTGTCTCGCCCCACCAACCCAACCGGTAATGTGTTAACCGAAGAGGAAATCCACAGACTCGACCAATTAGCACGTGATAACGGCGTGCCTTTAATTATCGACAATGCTTACGGTGTGCCGTTCCCAAACATCATTTTTGAAGACGTTGAACCGTTTTGGAATGACAACACCATCTTGTGCATGAGCCTGTCCAAACTGGGTCTGCCCGGCCTGCGCTGTGGCATTGTGATCGCCAATGAAGCGGTGACTCAAGCGCTGACCAACATGAATGGCATCATCAGCTTAGCACCCGGCAGTATGGGACCCGCACTGGTGCAACGCATGATAGAAAAAGGCGATCTGCTGAGACTTAGCGAGCAGGTGATCAAGCCGTTTTATCGCCAAAAAGCGCAACATGCGGTAGAGCTGCTGCAAAGTGCGATTACGGATCCGCGTTTTCGCATCCATAAACCCGAAGGGGCGATCTTCCTCTGGCTGTGGTTTGATGAACTGCCGATCACCACAATGGAGCTTTACCAACGTTTGAAAGCGCGTGGCGTACTGATTGTACCGGGCGAATATTTCTTTATCGGCCAGCCGCAAGAATGGCCACACGCTCATCAGTGCTTGCGTATGAACTATGTGCAGAACGAGCAAGCGATGGAACAAGGCATTGCCATCATCGCCGAAGAAGTACAAAAAGCGTATCAACAAGCCAACGTCTAAACACCCAAACTAAGCAATGCAAAAAGCCCGCGAAATTCGCGGGCTTCGTTTTATCTCGCGTTCAGTGCGTTAAAACGCTGCGCAGAGTTATTTGTTTTCCAGTAGGTGCTTGCCGTTAATCGCAATTTTGCGTGGCTGCATCGCTTCTGGAATTTCGCGCTCTAAATCAATGTGCAGCAGACCATGTTCCATAGTCGCGCCAGTCACTTTCACGTAATCCGCTAATTGGAATTTACGTTCAAAATCGCGCTCGGCAATGCCCTGATAGATGTAGTTTTTGCTCTCTTCAGGTTTACGCTCACCGCGCACAATCAAAGTATTCTCTTGTTGAGTAATATCGATCTCTTCATCGCCAAAACCCGCTACCGCCATGGTAATGCGATATTGGTTGTCTTCTTTTTGCTCGATATTGTATGGAGGGTATCCGCCTTGGGCGTTTTTCGCCGCGCTGTTTTCCATCATGTTCAGTAGACGGTCAAAGCCAATCGCGTTGCGGTACAGTGGAGTAAAATCTACAGTTCTCATATTCCTATCCTCTTTGATTAAGCAATAGTCTTAACAATGACTTGTTAAGTCGCTCGATCCATTCTTATGACCTGAATCGGCGTGATTTCAGTTAGGTAACACACTCCTCAATTGAGCAAGGGTGTTAGTCTCATTCAGAGGTCCTAGCGGCATCCTCTTCACACTTAGATATAGGGTCACTCAAAACCATTTCAAGTTTTTGCCCAAAAATTTTTTTGAAAAAAAGCCCGACATTGAGTCGGGCTAGTCATTTGGATAATGCACTTTATCCTTAATTAACGGCCTTTGCTTTTGCGTGGCTTAATCACTGAGCTCTCTTGCGCTTTTTCTTGCTTCAGCTTGCGCTTCTCTTTGAGGCTGAGTTGTGGTTTTTTCATCTCTTGTTTACTCATGACAAACTCCTAATTACTGACATAACAAGCATGGCAAAGCTTGGTTGGCTTACCCTGCATTGAGTGCTGAACGTGAGTAATGGCAAAGCAATGGGGTTGTCCCCAAATCGACAAGGTAAACACTTCATGCTGACAACGGCCAAGTAAAGCGGCACCAAGTAGGGAATCGCACGTCACGCCACCCTGGACTTCGTGCTGATTTTCAGACGTGGTCAGAGTGACTTGAAACGACAACTGACGATGAGCATCAACAAGGCTCACCGTATCCCCAAGCTTAATGCGCTGTGGCGCTCGTTCAATGGGCGAGCGAGGATGTTCCAGCTTCTCGAACAATTCGAGCAGCAACAGCGGAGATTGATAGGTCAAAAAGCGGCTACGTAGCCACCAACCGGCGAGAAAACGCCGAATATTCAAAGATAACCGGTTCAGCATGATACTTCCTTTGCTCATTCCATTACCAACAGTGACAAATCGATGAGTATGCCCGGGAGTGAAATACACTCCCGGTTCAATTCACAAAGGCGACCATCCTGACCTCCAGTCAAAAAATGAGGGATAACTATAGGGTTCACAGGCCACTATAGTGACTAAAAAAATGAATGCAAACCAATGAAATATAGAGAAAAAATGAAAGTCTAATAAACACCATTCTAGGATAGAAAAGCCTTACTTATGACTCAATACTGGTGCTTTAGCCCAACAACCGAGGATATTCGACACAAAATTTTTATTGTGCCTTTTGTACTTGCGCGAGGTTGCAGACCTCCAGCATCAGGAAAGTACAAATTGCAGAGATAAAAAAAAGCAGCGCCGCTGCGCTGCTTTTTATCACAATGAATCAACCAACCCCTTACACGTCGAGGTTGGCCACTTTCAGTGCGTTGGTTTCGATAAATGCACGACGTGGTTCAACTTGATCACCCATCAGAGTAGTGAACAACTCATCCGCGCCTACCGCATCTTCGATAGTCACTTGCATCATACGGCGAGTGTCTGGATCCATCGTGGTTTCCCACAGCTGATCTGGGTTCATTTCGCCCAGACCTTTATAGCGTTGGATAGACAGACCACGACGCGATTCTTTGATCAACCACTCAAGTGCCGCTGCAAAGCTGCTGATCGGCTGAACACGTTCACCACGCTTGATGAAAGCACCGGCTTCAATCAAACCGTCCAGAGCTTCAGACAGATCCGCCAATTTAGCGTACTCTTTCGAGTTAATCAGATCCGCGCTCAGCAAGTATTCATGGGTCACACCGTGGGTACGCACCTGAATTTTTGGCAGGTAAACATTCAGCTCAGCATTGTGCTCAACCAGCACGCTGTATTGGCTCGCGCCCACTTCTTTAGCATTCAGTTGTTCGACTAAACGCTGGGTCCAAGCTTCAACCGCCACTTTGTCAGCACACAGGTCGGCATTGATGCGTGGTACGTAAATCAGCTCATGCAGCATCGCGTAAGGGTAACGGCGGCTCATGCGTTCAACCAGCTTGATCGCAGCGTTGTACTGCTGAACCAGTTTCTCCAGCGGTTCGCCCGCCAATGCAGGAGCATCGGCATTCACGTGCAGCTCTGCGCCATCCATCGCCAGTGCCACTTGGTACTGGTTCATCGCATCTTCATCTTTGATGTACTGCTCTTGTTTGCCTTTCTTCACTTTGTAGAGTGGTGGCTGAGCAATGTAGATATAACCACGCTCAATCAGCTCAGGCATTTGGCGGTAGAAGAAGGTCAACAGCAGAGTACGAATGTGCGAGCCATCGACGTCCGCATCGGTCATGATGATGATGTTGTGGTAACGCAGTTTATCTGGGTTGTATTCATCACGGCCGATACCACAACCCAATGCAGTGATCAGGGTCGCGACTTCTTGTGAAGACAACATCTTGTCAAAACGCGCTTTTTCTACGTTAAGAATTTTACCTTTCAGCGGCAGAATCGCTTGATTCTTACGGTTACGGCCTTGTTTCGCTGAACCGCCCGCTGAGTCTCCTTCCACTATGTAGAGTTCAGACAATGCTGGGTCTTTTTCCTGACAATCCGCCAGTTTGCCTGGCAAACCAGCGAGGTCTAGCGCGCCTTTACGACGAGTCATTTCACGTGCTTTACGCGCCGCTTCACGAGCGCGCGCCGCATCAATAATCTTCGAACAAACGTTTTTCGCTTCGCTTGGGTTTTCCGCCAAGAAATCAGCCAGCTTCTCATTCATGGCTGACTCAACCGCGGATTTTACTTCCGAAGAAACCAGCTTATCTTTGGTTTGGCTTGAGAATTTAGGATCCGGCACTTTCACCGAAACCACTGCCGTTAAGCCTTCACGCGCATCATCACCCGAGGTTGCTGCTTGCGCTTTCTTCGAGAAGCCTTCTTTGTCCATGTAGTTGTTCAAAGTACGGGTCAACGCACCACGGAAACCGGCTAAGTGGGTACCGCCATCACGCTGTGGGATGTTGTTGGTAAAGCAGTAGATATTTTCTTGGAAACCATCGTTCCACTGCATTGCCACTTCCACGCTGATGCCATCTTCACGCTCTTGGTTGAAGTGGAAGACTTTTTCATGGATCGGTGTTTTATTACGGTTCAAGTGGGTAACAAACGCTTGAATACCCCCTTCATACATGAAGTGGTCTTTCTTATCTTCTTCACGCTCATCGGTCAGCTTGATCGACACGCCAGAGTTCAGGAATGACAGCTCACGCAGGCGTTTAGCCAGAATGTCGTAATGGAATTCGATATTGGTAAAAGTCTGTGCACTAGGCCAGAAACGTACGGTAGTACCGGTACGCTCAGTCTCACCCACTACAGACAACGGTGCTTGTGGCACACCATGATGGTAAGTTTGCGAATGGATCTTGCCACCACGATAAATGGTAAGCAGTACTTTTTCTGACAGGGCATTCACTACCGACACGCCTACCCCGTGTAGACCACCGGAGACTTTATAGGAGTTGTCGTCAAATTTACCGCCGGCGTGCAGTACAGTCATGATGACTTCTGCCGCAGACACTTTCTCTTCAGGATGCATTTCAGTCGGGATACCACGACCGTCATCGCTGACTGACACTGAGTTGTCTTCGTGGATGGTGACCACGATGTCTTTACAGTAACCTGCCAACGCTTCATCAATTGAGTTATCCACCACCTCAAAAACCATGTGGTGCAGACCGGTGCCATCATCAGTGTCGCCGATGTACATACCCGGACGCTTGCGTACCGCATCCAGACCCTTCAGTACCTTAATACTCGATGAATCGTAATTGTTCGACATGAGTTACTCTCTCACTCTGTTTATCCTTGCTCTATTACACCGTGGGCAACATGAAATGTTTTACTGGACTCATCCAACATATCCGCCACTTGGCTTTCGGTAATAGAACTTACAAAAACCTGCGCCCCCGTCCCTTTTAGGCTATCAGCCAAACGTTGGCGACGTAGGCTATCCAATTCGGAAGCAAAATCATCGATAAGATAAATGCATTGCTTTCCCGTCAACTCGGTGAGGTGCTGCCCTTGCGCTACACGCAACGCACACACCATCAACTTCAGTTGTCCCCGTGACAACACATCTTCCACCGGAGTTGCGTTTACTTTAATCCGCAAATCCGCTTTGTTAGGCCCGCTAAAGGTATAGCCCAACTGCTGATCCCGTTCGAAGTTTTTTTCCAGAATCGATTGATAAGACTGATCTTTTTCCCAACCTCGATAATACTTTAAGTCGATATCGAATTCTGGCAAAAATGTGCGACATAACTGCTCTGCCACATTTTTCAATTGATTGACGTAACTTTCACGCCACTGGTCAATCTGTTCTGCCAAACGTGCCAATTCCTGATCCCAATAACTGAGCTCACGATAGCTTTGCGCGCTTTTGAGCAGCGCATTACGCTGCTTGCTGAGCCGCTTAAACCGACCCCATGCATCGAAAAAAGCGGGCTCAGTATGAAACACACCCCAATCGATAAAAGCCCGACGCTGTTTCGGTCCATCGGTCAGCAGTTCAAAGCCTTCCGGATGAATCAATTGCAGCGGCAAAATCTGCGCTAATTGCGCCAATTTTTGCCCAGTTTGGCCGCCTATTTTAACCTCAGTTGAGCCGTCACGCTGCTTATTAATGCCGACAGGTAGCTCAAATTGATCAGAGGTCAAAGAATGCTCACAAATTCGACCATGAACAAACAGTTCTGGGCATTCATTTTGAATAATCCGCCCCGTCAGCGAGCTTTTAAATGAACGGCCATGACCGAGCAGATAAATCGCCTCAAGCACACTGGTTTTACCGCTGCCGTTAGGCCCGATAAGAAAGTTAAAGCCTGCTGATAGGCGAATATCACAGGCTTTAATATTACGAAACTGTTGGATAACTAACCGGGAAAGCGGCATGGTAACTCGGTTATACCTTTAGAGACGGATTGGCATCACCACATACATGGCGCTGTCATCATCAACATTCTCAACCAAGGCACTGGCGTTGGCATCAGACATGGATACACGCACATTTTCACAACGCAACGTGTTAAGCACATCCAAGATGTAGCTGACGTTAAAGCCAATCTCAATCGGCTCGCCTTCAAAGCTCACATCCAGCAACTCTTCCGCTTCTTCTTGCTCTGGGTTATTGGCGGTAATGCGCATTTCGTTATCGGCCAGATTAACGCGCACACCGCGGAATTTCTCGTTAGACAGAATCGCGGCACGCGAAAACGCCTGACGTAATTCTTCACAACCCGCTTGTAGCGTTTTGCTGGTATGTTGCGGCAATACGCGGCGATAATCAGGGAAACGACCATCAACCAGCTTCGAAGTAAACACAAAGTGATTCACTTCAGCACGCAAGTTAGAGTGGCCGATTTGCAGCACGACAGGCTGTTCTGGCGCATCGAGCAGTTTCACCAGCTCGAGTACCCCTTTACGCGGCACAATGATCTGCTTTTGCGCAAAATCCGCACCCAACTGAGCTTGCGCTACCGCCATACGGTGACCATCGGTCGCGACTGAACGCAAGGTGGTGCCATCAATTTCAAACAGCATGCCATTTAGGTAGTAGCGCACATCTTGGTTGGCCATGGAAAACTGCGTTTTTTCAATCAGACCACGCAGCTCCGCTTGAGTGAGCGAAACTTGCACTTCACTTTGCCAATCTTCGATGTTAGGGAAATCATTGGCAGGTAAAGTTGCGAGCGAGAAACGGCTACGACCAGAACGCACTTGAATGCGATCGCCTTCAAGCAGCACAGTGATCACGGCACTATCGGGCAAACCACGGCAAATATCTAAAAACTTACGCGCAGGAACAGTAATGCTGCCTGCTTCAAATTCACCTTCTAACGTCACGCGGCTGATCAGTTCCACTTCCAAGTCAGTGGCGGTCATCGACAGTTGATTCTCTTCCACCTTAAGCAATAAATTGCCCAAGATCGGCAAGCTGGCGCGGCCACCTAAAGTGCCGGACACCTGTTGCAAGGGTTTAATCAAGTGGCTACGTTCAATGGTAAATTTCATAGTCTTCTCTTAAACGGGTGAAAGCGAAATACGCAAGTGCGCTAACCATAGCGCAAATTAAGAGGAAAGCGTACGAATCAGGTTCGAATAATCTTCTTTGATATCGTGACTCTCTTCGCGCAACTGCTCGATTTTACGGCAGGCGTGTAACACAGTCGTGTGGTCACGACCGCCAAACGCATCGCCAATCTCTGGCAAGCTGTGGTTGGTCAGCTCTTTAGCCAGTGCCATCGCCAATTGACGAGGACGAGCGACTGAGCGCGAACGGCGTTTTGAGAGCAGATCCGCCACCTTAATTTTGTAGTATTCGGCAACGGTTTTCTGAATGTTATCAATCGTGACCAGCTTTTCTTGCAGTGCTAATAAGTCACGCAGTGCTTCACGCACGAAATCAATCGTGATCGGGCGACCGGTAAAGTTGGCGTTGGCAATCACGCGGTTCAGCGCGCCTTCCAACTCACGCACGTTAGAGCGCAGGCGTTTCGCAATAAAGAAAGCCACTTCATCCGGCAGATGAATTTGGTGATCTTCGGCTTTTTTCATCAAGATCGCGACGCGGGTTTCCAACTCCGGCGGCTCGATCGCTACCGTTAAGCCCCAGCCAAAACGCGATTTGAGACGATCTTCTACACCACTGATCTCTTTTGGATAGCGGTCAGAAGTCAAAATAATTTGTTGGTTGCCTTCCAGCAGCGCGTTAAAGGTGTGGAAGAACTCTTCCTGCGAACGCTCTTTGTTGGCAAAGAATTGAATATCGTCGATCAGCAAGGCATCTACACTGCGATAGTAGCGTTTGAATTCTTCAATCGCGTTGTTCTGCAGGGCTTTTACCATGTCTTGCACGAAACGCTCAGAGTGCATGTACACCACTTTAGCGTTCGGGTTGTTATCAACAATCGCGTTACCCACCGCATGCAGCAAGTGGGTTTTACCCAAACCGGTGCCGCCATACAAAAAGAGGGGGTTATACGCCGCGCCAGGGTTATCTGACACTTGGCGAGCCGCCGCTAAACCTAACTGGTTGGATTTACCTTCCACGAAGTTGTTGAA
Source organism: Vibrio mimicus (assembly GCF_019048845.1). Taxonomy (NCBI): domain Bacteria; kingdom Pseudomonadati; phylum Pseudomonadota; class Gammaproteobacteria; order Vibrionales; family Vibrionaceae; genus Vibrio; species Vibrio mimicus. Next base: position 411 of record NZ_CP077426.1, on the reverse strand, counting down.
CTTGTGTTTCGGGTTCACATTCGAGCGGTGAGTAATATCGGCCGCAGCGCTGTCATCATCCCACGTTTTATGGATAGGTTTACGCTGCGCCAATTGCGCAGGCGCCGACGATTCCGCCGCGACATCCGCAGCCGTACGTACAGGCGCGGGTTTTGGCGCAACCACAGGGCGGCTACCCACTTCAAAGCGCAAATTAGGCACATCATTGCCACTGAATTCCATCAGCAGACGATTGATGTTGTTGAGGTACTTATCGCGTACCCAATCCAACACAAAGCGGTTCGGGGCGAATAAAGTGAGAGTATTGTCATTGAGCTCCGCTTGAAGCGGACGCACCCACATACTGAATTCTGCGGCAGGTAGCTCTTCCTGAAGCCGTTGCAAACATTGCAACCATAGCGAAGATGACAC